>NZ_CP015922.1:2208986-2232205 GCF_001659725.1 Polynucleobacter wuianus
CGAAGGTGGTTTTGGTATTTCTTGGTGGCCCGGGGCGGAATCGACCAGGGCTACAAGATGCCTGACTCTAGTTCTAGACTACTTCCAGCTAAGGTTCAATTTCTTATGCGAAGCGGCACAATCTCTCAAATAGAGATTAATGAGGCTTTGATAAGGAATTCCAACTTCTTCTGATACAGATTTGAAGTAACTCACTGAATCCTCATCCAATCTAATCGTAATGGGCTTCTTGAGCATAGAAGCATATGGATTTTTACGAGCTTTTGAGAAATCATATTCTTTACGCATCTTCATCACCTTTAATAAGCTTTTGACTCTTTAGGGGTTGCCTTGCGAGCCGAAATAATACGAACGACATTACCCTCGCTTCGATAGCAATGGCAAACCAAAATTACACGAAGAGAATGGCTTACTCCCAGCAAGATAAATCTGTCTTCATCCTCCGAATGATCGGGATCGGAAATTAACTTAGCACTTTCATCATAAAACACAGATTTCGCTTCTTCAAAAGAAATGCCGTGTTTCTTTAGATTAGCTGAAGCTTTTCTGGGTTCCCATTCAAATCGTAACGAAGTCATATGTACATTGTACATATGTTGATTAGAAGGAGCAAGTCCGCCTGACCAAAAGAAAATGCCCCGCACGAAGCAGGGCATTATTTGAGTTTGGTGGCCCGGGGCGGAATCGACCAGGGCCTAGGATGCCGATCCTATTTCCAACTTTTAGCCTGTTGAGATAGATGCTTCTTAAAGATTGTGGCTATTGGAGATAACTTTTTGCCTTTGGGGCTCACAAGGTGCCAGCTTGATTCAATAGGAAATTCTTTACATTTCAGTATGGCAACCTCTTCTTGGTCAGTCTTATCACCAAGAGAATACTTGGATAGAACTGCGATACCGAGACCACCTATAACTGCCTGTTTAATTGCCTCATTGCTCCCTAGCTCTAACCTAACATCAGGCTTGAACTTTAGTCGCTTAAGGTGAGCATCCGTTGCCATTCTTGTACCAGAGCCCTTTTCTCTAAAAATAAACTTTTCACTCTTAAGCGCACTGATATCAATATTCTTTTTTTTGGCAAAAGCATGATCTTTTGGGGCAACTAATAACAAAGGGTTGGGCATAAACACTTCGTCCTCTATATCAACATGAAGTGGTGGCTGGGACATGATGTAAAGATCATCCAAGTTTTCTTCCAATCTTTTCACTACACCATCACGATTGAGCACCTCTAGAGAAATATCGATTTGAGGATACTTCGCGCAAAAAGTTCCCAATATTCTGGGAATGAAATATTTAGCAGTACTTACCACTGCTACTTTTAACTTTCCTCGTGTTAACCCTTTGACGCTATTAACTTGCTGTTCGAAAGAATCCCACTCCCCAGAAATCGCACGAGCCGTCTTAGCCAACTCATGACCCATTTGCGTTAAATGTACTTTCCTGGCTACCACTTCGTAGAGAGGCACTCCAACAGCATCCGTAATTTCTTTTAAGCCCATAGAGGCCGTTGGTTGGGTAACATGAACCATCCGCGCCGCCGCACTGACACTTCTAGTCTCAGCCAGCGCTAGAAATAGTCTTAACTGCCTAAAAGTAATATTCATCAGCATTTACCTATATATAAACGTATTAATATCGATTTTACTTTACATATAAATTTCCCTAAGATCACCTCAAAGGACAATTTATGAATATCTTGCTAGATCCCACCATCCTCTTTTTCATCTTCGGCATCTTTGCGGGCCTAGTGAAATCCAATTTAGAAATTCCACAGCCCATTTCTCGATTTCTTTCGCTATATCTACTGATGGCTCTGGGATTAAAAGGTGGATTTGCTTTAAACAAATCAGGCTTTACTCCTGAGATTGCTATTAGTCTTGGTCTGGCGATCACTTTAGCAATAGCCATTCCGCTATTGGGCTACAACTTTCTTAAATACAAACTAGATAAACTGGATGCCGCCGCGATTGCCGCTACTTACGGATCTATTAGTGCGGTTACTTTTATTACTACTACACAGGTCTTAGATCAAAGCGGTATTAGTTATGGCGGACACATGGCCGCGGCAATGGCCCTCATGGAGTCACCCGCCATCATCATCGCCATCATTCTTGCCAACAGAATTCGTCAACAACGCTCAGGCAATGCCAGTGGCCACACTTCATTGGGCAAGATACTTCACGAATCATTTACTGATGGTGGGCAACTACTCTTATTAGGAGCCTTAGTAGTAGGGCTCATTTCAGGTGATTCGGGTCACAAAGTCATGGCGCCCTTTTCGATTGATTTATTTAAGGGTTTATTAGCATTCTTCTTGCTCGATATGGGATTGCTTGCCGCCAAGAGTTTAGGGGAGCTCAAAGGTAAGCCTTCGGTGACTTTAGCTTATGCCTTCATTGCGCCGCCTACCCATGCGATGATTGCCTTGGGTTTATGCCATATATTTCATATCTCTCTGGGAGATACGATCCTTTTGATGATTTTGGCGGCAAGCGCTTCTTATATTGCGGTTCCAGCAGTATTGCGCCATGCAATGCCCGAGGTAAGTCCAGCCTTGTATATGGGCATGTCCCTTGGCATCACCTTCCCTTTAAATATTATCTTAGGCATTCCAATCTATAGCGCAGTAGCCAAATATTTTGTTTAAAAACATCCAAATAAAATGCTAACTCATCCAAAACCCTATTCTGGACTCAAGGCGAGTTTGCTAACTCAACATGGCAAAGAGTCGGTCATTTGTCCACAACTCCTTGACTCTAATGGCTTAGAAGTTGTCCATATCTCTGGGTATGACACAGACGAACTAGGTACCTTTACTAGAGATATTCCAAGATATGGCTCCCAACTAGATGCCGCCAGAAAAAAGGCTAGGGTTGGAATGGAATTATCAGGTTCTATGCTTGGCATTGCCAGCGAAGGTGCTTTTGATAATGATCCCTATACGGGCATGCTTGCTTGGAATTACGAGTTAGTAGTTTTAATAGATGACATACGCAAACTTGAAGTTATTGGTTTTTTTGGCGGGCACGCTCAAAGCACCAGCCGGCAAGTATCAAGTTGGGATGAATTAAATGCGCTTCTTTCAGAGGCACAATTTACTACCCATCAATTAGTCGTTCGACCTGATGATGAATATCACCCAGAGTGTCGTAAAGGAATCAAAGATCTTGAGTCTTTGAAAGAAGCGTTCGATTGGGCAACTAACCTTTCAAAAAAGGGAAATGTATTTGTAGAGAATGATTTAAGAGCACATACCAATCCCACGCGTATGGCCAACATATTGAAAGCTACACAAGATCTCTCAAGAAAGATGAATTCTGTATGCCCAGAGTGTGAGTCACCTGGCTTCTGGATCACAGAAAGAAAGAAGGGCTTGCCATGCTCTAGCTGTGAAGCGCCAACAAATCTGCCAATAGCTAATGTATGGTCATGCGTAAAGTGTGCGTACAAAAAAGAAGAAATGTTGCTGGATCAAATCAAGGCGGATCCATCAAAGTGCGATTACTGTAATCCCTAAATATATTTGTCGTTTAAAACGACATCGACTGACGCAGGGATGTCTAATTGACGTGTCCTTTTAAAGGACATTTGATGACCCTGATATCCCAGTCTAAAACCAGAGTGGAGACATCCTGATTGACAGATTGAATCTGTGGAAACTGACCGACTACGCTAAGATCAAGGTAGAGACGCCATCAACAGCTTCTAATAAAAATAGCCCAACAAGTGGGCTATTAAGATTCTTGGTGGCCCGGGGCGGAATCGAACCACCGACACAAGGATTTTCAATCCTCTGCTCTACCGACTGAGCTACCAGGCCAAGACTGGGAATTATAAATGAAAGTGCATTCCTGCCCAAAAAACGGCTTAACTGTAGCTAAGTGGTGGTAGTGACAGCCTTTGACCGAGCCACATGCAATTTTCTGTAGCTATCGATCAAACGCTGATGTCTCTCAAGACCTTCCAGCTTGATGCTAGTTGGGCATAGGCCATAAAAACGCACATCGCCATCTACTGAACCTATTACAGCGTCCATTCTCTCATCGCCGAACATTCTGCGCAAATTCACCAAATAGTCATTCAACTCTAATTCATCATCTAACAAAATCTCGAGTACAGCATTTAAGGCTTGATAAAACAACCTACGCTCAACAGTGTTGTCGTTGTATTGCAAGAAGGCGCCAACGAGTTCATGGGCTTCCTCAAACTGCTTTAAAGCAAGATGAATCAGTAGCTTTAACTCTAATACTGTCAGCTGACCCCACGGAGTATTCTCATCAAACTCGATGCCGATTAATGTGGCGATATCGCCATACTCATCTAATTCGTTATTCTCTAAACGCTCAAGTAATCCACTTAGTTTTTCATCATCTAGAGAATGTAGATTCAAGATATCGGCGCGGAATAACAGCGCCTTGTTGGTGTTATCCCAAATCAGGTCCTCTATTGGGTAAATTTCGGAGTAGCCTGGTACCAAAATTCGACATGCGACTGCACCTAGCTGATCATATATTGCAACATAGGCTTCCTTGCCCATATCCTGAAGAATGCCAAACAATGTGGCTGCTTCTTGATCATTAGAGCTCTCGCCTTCACCTGAGAAATCCCACTCAACAAATTTGTAATCTGATTTCGCACTGAAAAATCTCCAGGACACAATGCCACTCGAATCAATAAAGTGTTCAACAAAGTTGTTTGGCTCTGTGACTGCTTCACTTGTAAAGGTGGGTGAGGGTAAATCATTCAAGCCCTCCAAGCTACGGCCCTGCAAGAGCTCGGTCAGGCTCCGCTCTAAGGCAACTTCTAGGCTGGGGTGCGCGCCGAAAGAAGCAAACACTCCTCCGGTGCGACGATTCATCAGGGTTACACACATGACTGGATAAACACCCCCGAGTGAAGCGTCCTTAACCAAGACTGGAAAGCCTTGCTCCTCTAAGCCCTGAATACCCGCCAAAATCTTTGGATACTTCTCAAGCACTGCTTGCGGCACATCGGGCAAGGAGATCTCACCCTCCAGAATTTCACGCTTGACTGCACGCTCAAAAATTTCTGATAAGCATTGCACTTGTGCCTCTGCCAATGTATTGCCTGCACTCATGCCATTACTGACATACAGATTTTCAATTAGGTTGGATGGAAAATATACAGTCTTGCCATCTGACTGACGCACATAAGGTAGCGAGCAAATACCGCGCTGGGCATTGCCAGAATTCGTATCAACCAAATGTGAGCTGCGCAAATCACCATCAGGATCAAAAATCTTTAGGCAATAGTCATCCAAAATTTCTTTAGGTAATGCATCTTTAGCGCTCGGCTTAAACCATTGCTCATTCGGGTAATGCACAAATACTCCATTGGCAATATCTTCGCCCCAATATGCGCCAGCATAAAAATGGTTATTGCTCAGTCGCTCGATATACTCCCCCAAAGCAGATGCAAGAGCACTTTCCTTTGTGGCCCCTTTACCGTTGGTAAAACACATAGGCGAATGCGCATCCCGAATATGCAAAGACCAGACATTAGGAATGAGGTTGCGCCATGAAGCAATCTCAATCTTGATGCCGAGATCTGCAAGCACTCGAGTCATATTGGCAATGGTTTGCTCTAGCGGCAGATCTTTACCAACTATATAGGTGCTTGCGTCAGACGCCGGCCTCACAGTCAGCAGACTTTGAGCATCCGCATCTAGATTTTTAACCTCCTCAATCACAAACTCTGGCCCTGCTTGCACCACCTTTTTGACTGTGCAGCGCTCTATGGAGCACAAGATGCCTTGACGATCGGTCGGAGAAATATCTTGTGGCAGCTCAACCTGTATCTTAAAGATCTGTTGGTACCGATTTTCGGGATCAACAATATTGTTCTGTGAGAGGCGAATATTTTCCGTAGAAATATTACGTGTCTCGCAATACAGCTTCACAAAATAGGCTGCACATAAAGCCGATGAGGCAAGAAAGTAATCGAACGGTCCGGGAGCCGAGCCATCGCCCTTATATCTTATGGGCTGATCAGCAACCACCGTGAAGTCGTCAAACTTAGCCTCAAGCCGAAGCTTATCGAGAAAGTTGACTTTAATTTCCATGGGAATAATTCCGAATAGGGATTGTGGCTAATGAAAGCAAACCACTCCACAAATTAAGGCCTATTGCTCGCCCTTGTTTCGAGAGGTATCAATTCCCAGCGCTTTGAGCTTTCGATATAAATGTGTTCTCTCAAGCCCCGTGTACTCTGAGATCTTGGTCATGCTGCCGCCCATGATTTGCATTTGATGCTCAAAATATGCTTTCTCAAAAAGATCTCTAGCTTCTCTGAGTGGCAGATCAAAATAGGTTTTAGCTATGCCACTGATGTACTCACCCTCCAATGGTGCCGCCGCAAGCTCTGCACTGACTGGCTTTGGGGCAAGCCCAGTAGGGGCTCCAGACTGAACCGCTTTCTCTTCTGCTGGCTCAATATATTTTGGTGAGCTCTCTAAGGCCTTGCTAACCGTCTTGAGTAGTTTTTGTAATGCGATCGGTTTTTCTAAAAAGTTTAAGGCGCCAATGCGAGTGGCCTCAACTGCAGTATCAATCGTGGCATGACCAGACATCATCACAACTGGCATGGTGAGTTGGCCCGTCTTTGACCACTCTTTTAATAAAGTAATGCCATCAGTATCTGGCATCCAGATGTCAAGCAAGACCAAGTCGGGGCGCATTTGTTCGCGAATCGTGCGGGCCTGAACTGCGCTCTCTGCCGCGTATACAGTATGGCCCTCATCCGTCAGAATCTCATTGAGAAGCTCACGAATTCCCATCTCATCATCAACGACCAAAATACTAGCCATAGCTAGGCTGCCTCTTTTGCTAAGTTCATAAACAAAATTGATACTTGCGCACCGATCACCTCTTCTCCCTGCATACGGTTTCGGATTTCTATTTTGGCGCCGTGATCATCAATTATTTTTTTCACAACCGCTAGACCCAATCCCGTGCCCTTGCTCTTCGTAGTGACATAAGGTTCAAATGCTCTTGCCAATATCTTAGCTGGAAATCCAACTCCACAATCACTTATTGTTAAACGCACAGCCTTTTGTTCAGCACCACTTTGTTCGCCATAAGATACCAACTCTGTTTTTACGTCAACTGGCTCAGCCTGATGATTACCCTCAAGAGCCGCGTCTTGAGCATTCTGGAGCAGATTATGTATCACCTGCCGCAACTGAGTAGGATCGCCCATGATGCTTGGACAGTTTGGATCTAGTTGGGTTCGTAAAGGGCTGCCCTCATATAAGCCCAATATCTCAGTTGTCAGCATATTAATAGAAACCGGCTTGAGTTGTGGCGTTGGGGTCTTCGCAAAATCCCTGAAGTCATTCACCATTTCTTTCATTGCCTGTACCTGGCCAATGATGGTCTCTGTGCTGCGATTAATCATCTCTTCTTGCTCCGGGCTCAGCTTGCCAGCAAGTTTATGCTGCAAGCGTTCTGCAGAAAGCTGAATCGGTGTTAGAGGATTTTTAATCTCATGTGCCAGTCGCCTTGCAACTTCACTCCATGCAATCGATCTTTGTGCGCTCACTACGTCAGTAATGTCATCGAAAACCACCATGCGGAAATCGTCTGTTAACTGCGTACCTCGTACAAATAAAGTAACACCTAATTCATTTTCATATTCACTAGTAGTATGTAATTGAATTTGTTTTTGCCATATTGGCGCTGACATTTGAGTCTTACCCACACCTTCACTAGCGATCGCAAGCTTCATGGTTGCAAAGCCTTCTTTAATAGCCTCTTCAAACTCAATTAGCGCAGAATTGCTGCTCAAGGGCTTGCCATCTAATAAGGTTAAGTCTTGAGCAAAGATGCGATCTGCGCCGGCATTGCTAGAAACGACGTTGTAGTGTTTATCAAAGATACAAACGCCCGCAGTCAGGCTACCTAATACCCTTTCCAAGAAAGCCTTGGACTCCTGAAGCGAGGTACGAGTATCGGCTAATTGTCGAGTCATCACATTAAACTGTCGCGTGAGCATCCCCAGCTCATCACCCGTATCTAGCTCGGGCTTAGGTGATAAATCTCCTTGGGCAACTGCCTGGGTTCCCTTGAGCAACATTAGTAAGGGTTTGGCTAATTGGCGACCCAAGAGTAGGGCCAAAATTACTGCGACAAATAAAGCGAAGAATAGTGTCAACGTTAAAGTGCCGACAAACATTTTGCGCAAACCGCTGCGTCCTAGGGACTTCTCCTGATAATCGCTGTAGGCAGATTCAACTGCATAAATATTCTTTGCTAGCGGCACAGGAATGTAACGAACTAATTGTAAAAAGTATCGATCATCCAAATCTTTGCTAGAGTCCGCTTTACTTTGGATGGGCCTCTTACGCACAATCGGAACGATCGCCCGGACTCGGTAGCTGCGCTGGCCTTCGAGCTCGATCTGGTCTATGGAGGTTACGCCTTTCTTTTTAAAGGCCTCTGTAATAACTTCTGCACTCGGTGGCGGTAAATATTTTTTAGGCTTTACTTCACTAGTAAAAATCAAGTTACGCTGGATGCTGAACAGACTTAGCTCTTGAATGCCAAACTGACTCCGAATCTTCATGACCATCGCCGCAACCTGCTCAGAACTTGAGCCCGAAGGAGCCTGTACTACCTGTTCGGCAATGTAATTTCCCTCTGCCAAAATTTCTTCTTGAGCAACTCGTAAGGTAACTCGTCCCAACTCTAGGCCGGAGTTCAGCGCCGACTCAACCTGGACATCAAACCACGTTTCAATACTGCGAGAAACGAATTGCAGAGAAACGCCATATAAAATTAAGCCCGGAACGACCCCAACCAATGCAAAAATCATTGCCAACTTTGCAATTAAACGTGTGCCAAAGTGTCCTCGATACCAGCGCACTGCAATTACTAACGCCAAAACAATAATGACGAGGGTTAGACATGCCCCAATCACAATATTAGCGGCGTAGAGCCAAATAAAGTAACGGTCAAAGAATTCTGTATTAGATGATGCAACAGATAACAAAACCAGTAACAGCAATGCGAGTGCCCCTATCAGACCGATAGCTGCTGGTAATAATTTTTTTCGCCAAACTTTAGACTCAACAAAGCTAGGCTTAAGTTGTGCTATGGACTCTGTCATCGCTTAATTAGATTCGGTCCGCTGGCAGAGAAAGGTATACGCAACCATTCACTGGAAACATTCCACTCTCGATTGTTTAAAGCATTTACCTGAAAAGGTTTTGGTAGCTTACTTAAGTCCAAAGACATATGTAGACCCGCCGTATAGGCCTTGTTAGGATCAAGCTGATTGCCTTCAATCACACGCCAGCCACCAATACTTCCTACTGCCTGCAATGCTTCAGAGATGGTTTTGGCAGAAAAAGTAAATCCATCGGAGGCGATCCGATATTGTTGGGTTAGTGGCTGATAAGACAGGCGCGACTGTCTTTGAGCAACAACAGGTCTCTCATCAAACCAATACCAGCGCGAGCGCGACAATTCAAAATCAGTCTGAAAATACAGGACAACGCCTTTTTGCACGGCATCTTCTAAGCCTGGTGACAACTCAATCTGGAAACTCGCATTTAATAGCCAATCGTTATCGGCCTTTTCGAGTTCAAAGGACTTGATTTTGATGCCCTCGGCGCTAACAGCAGTTGAAAACATACTCAACGCCATCAAACTCAAGAGGATAAATTGCTTAATTCGCTGGCTCATGGCCCATTTTTCTTAAACAAGGCATAGTAAAAACCATCATTAGCTTCTGTAGGCAAAAGCTGTCCTGGAGCGCCTAATCGTACCGCATTGCTATGCTGCTGAGCAAACCAAACTGCCTGGTCTTCACCCTCCTCTGGAAATACCGAGCAGGTGACGTACAAAAGCAAGCCATCGGACTTAAGCATCTTCCAGGCTTGGGTCAAAATTTCTCGCTGCTTGTGCTGCAAAGACTTTACATCTGCTTCGCGGCGTAAAAAAGGTATATCTGGATGCCGAGACACAATGCCAGATGCTGAGCACGGGGCATCAAGCAAAATTTTGTCAAATAAGACGCCATCCCACCAGGCGGCTTTTGATGCATCACCACGTTGCACTTTTACTTTTTCAGAATGCAAACGTAGTCGATCTAAATTGCCTCCGATTTTTCCAAGACGAGTGCCGTCTAACTCCAGCGCCACCATCTGACAATCCGCCAACTCTAATAAATGCGCTGTCTTGCCCCCGGGCGCGGCACATGCATCTAATATCAAATCACCTGCTTGCGGATTCAGAAGGGTGGCTGCTATTTGCGCTCCAGCATCTTGTACAGATGCTGCACCCGTATAAAAACCAGGTAGATCAGATACGGGAACAGGATTAGCAACCAACAGTGCACTTGGCAAAGAAATGCCCGCAACAGAATCAATCGCAAAAGATGCAATGCCAGCTTCGCTTAATAAAACTTGATATTGCTCGCGCGTATATTGTTTTTGGTTCACCCGCAAAATTAATGGTGCACGCTTTGCTTGAGCATACAAAATCGCTTGCCAAGCTTTTGAATAATTGCGCTTCAGGTTGGCACGCCACCATGCCGGCACATACATAGGAATAGGATCTGGCGGATAGTAAGGCTTATCCTCTGGAGGCTGGAGGACCAAACTAACCTTGCGTAGCACAGCGTTTACTAGGCCCTTGGCATACATGGTTTGGTCGTACTCGCCACAAGCCCTGACCGCCTGATCAACAATGGTGTGAGTTGCATAGCCTTTGCCCTCAGAACCATCGTGCACAAATAATGCAATCGCCACACTTAATAGATGATCTACTTCTGGCGGCGGTGTTTTTGGTACGAACTGTTTTATCAATTCATGAGAACGAACCCATTTGCGTAATGCATCAAAACTGAGGCTTTGAACAATGGGTCTTTCGTGAGCCTCTAGTTGATCCAAAACTTCCGTGAGCGATCTGCCACTCATCACCTCAGTAATTGCTTGTGCAGCAATTGTGATCGCTTCAGATAAAGGAAGGCTATGGGGGGCGCCCAAGATCAAAATGAATCAGCTCCCGACTTAAAACACAAAGATTTTTCAATGTCCTCGAATGTTTGCAAAGCAGTTTTTGCATTCATCCTTTTGCCTCCCGGCTTTTGCATTTCCAACACTTCAATCGAGCCAGAGCCACACTGAACACATACACCTTGATCACTCAGGCCAAGCACTTCACCAGGGCTAGCCAAATGACCATGATTTTCTTTTGAGATTCGTGCATTCCAAAGCTTGATGGGTAAACCATTTAGGCTTGTGGTGGCCCCTGGAAAGGGGTTAAAAGCCCGAATCCGGGCAGCAATCTGCTGTGCATCAAGATTCCAATCAATCTCAGCTTCAGATTTCAGAATCTTTTCAGCGTAGGTCACGCCAATATTTGCTTGTGGGGTGGTAGCCAAGTCTTTTCCATCTTGTAACTGGTTGAGTGACTTCACTATCAACTTCGCGCCCATTTTAGCCAGCCGATCGTGAAGTGTGCCGCTCGTTTCATCATCAGCGATTGCAAGCTCTTCGACTAAAACAGTGTCGCCAGTATCAAGGCCGGCATCCATCTGCATAATACACACGCCTGTTTTACGATCGCCTGATTCAATGGCTCGTTGAATAGGCGCTGCACCACGCCAGCGAGGTAAAAGTGAGGCGTGAATATTAAAGCTACCGTATCTGCCCGGGCGCTCACTAATATCTAAAATCTCTTGGGGCAATATCAAACCATAAGCCACAACCACCATGACATCAAAGTCGATTTGAGATAGCTTTTGATAAACCTCTTCCGCTTGTGATTTTTTCTTCTCGTCAACATTATTACGTCGGAGTGTTTCTGGCTGCAATACAGGTATATTTTTTTCTAACGCAAATACTTTGACTGGACTCGCTTGAAGGTGCATGCCTCGGCCTGCACGACGATCTGGCTGAGTAAGCGCCATCACAATTTCATGACCAGCATCATGAATTGCTCGCATTGCCTGCGCTGCAAACTCGGGGGTACCGGCGAAGACAATTTTCATGAAGGCGCTTAGCGCTGACCTACTAACTCTTTAGCGCGCTTTTTCATTTTTTGTGAGATGCGATTGCGTTTGAGCAATGATAGGTACTCAACAAATACCTTACCTTGTAAATGATCTAGCTCGTGCTGCAAACAGACGGCCAGCAATCCATCGGCCTCGATTTCAAACTCTTTACCTTCAAGGTCCAAAGCCTTAACGCGTATTTGTGCGGGACGCTCTACTTCGTCATAAAACTCAGGCACAGAAAGGCATCCCTCGCGCCACGATTTTTTTTCTGGGCTTGCCCATGTAATTTCTGGATTAATAAAAACTCTCAGTTCATTTTGCTCATCGGAAACATCAATCACAACAATGCGTTCATGAATATCTACCTGCGTCGCAGCCAAGCCAACACCAGGTGCCTCATACATAGTGTCAGCCATATCGGCCACAATTTTTTTAATGCGAGCGTCTACCTGAGCCACTGGTTTGGCAACTTGATGCAAACGCGGATCGGGGTAACAAAGGACCGTTAACAAAGCCATGTCGGAATTATCCAACAGAGCAATCAGTCTGTCCCGATTGTTCGTAATTCCCCACGACTCAAAATGCGTGATGGCCATGACTCCAAACAAAATCCTTATCCATAAAATTGAACGGGACGATAAACGCTATCCCCGTAGACTCATGGATCTCTTTGATCCTCCGGATTGCCTATATATAACTGGGGACCTAGAGCTTCTTAGGAAGCCCATGCTTGCTATCGTAGGCGCGCGCAATGCCAGCGCGCAAGGACTCAAAAATGCTTACCTCTTTGCCCAGTTCATCGCCACAGCAGGAGCTACGGTGATTTCAGGGCTTGCAAGGGGCATCGACGGATCAGCTCACCGCGCCGCCCTTGGCACGAAGGCGAGCACGGTGGCAGTATGCGGAACAGGGCTTGATATCACTTATCCAAAAGAGCATGGCCACCTTGCACATGCGATTCGAACAAGGGGGCTAGTGATTTCAGAATTACCACCGGGAGTTGGCCCAAAAGCCTTTCACTTTCCTAGGCGCAACCGGATCATTGCGGCGCTATCGCTTGGAGTTCTCGTCATTGAGGCAGCGGAGAAATCAGGGTCATTAATCACCGCTCGCATTGCGGCAGAGCTTGGGCGAGAGGTTTTTGCATTACCAGGCCCCATTGATGACCCTCTTTTTGCTGGCTGTCATCAACTTATTCAACAAGGGGCCAAATTGGTACGAAACCCCAAAGACGTTCTAGAAGAGCTTACTTTTCCTTAAAAACAGCATTTGGAACAACTTAAAGGGGGGTTTATGCAGCAAAAGGACGACAAAAAGGGGTTAGAAATGTCTAGAAAAGGGCTTTTTTGGACTTTTCAGGATTTATCGGTTAATAATAAAAAAGGGGGTTGCAATAGGCCAAATCCTGATTTGGTTTAAATTGATCATCCTTTTCTCCCATTAAAAACATTAATTCAGGCTCAAATTTAGGCAAACGCGTGGCTAAAGCATCTACTAAAAGCAGCTCCAAGACCTCATCCGTGGACCAACCCAAGGCGCTGATCATTGCGGAAAAACCTTCGGTAGCCAATGACATTGCAAAGGCCCTAGGTGGCTTTACCAAACACGAAGACTATTTTGAAAACGATGAGTTCCTAATTTCGTCTGCAGTAGGCCACCTTTTAGAAATCGCGGCGCCGGAGGAGTATGACGTCAAACGCGGCAAGTGGTCTTTTGCCAATCTCCCAGTTGTGCCGCCTTATTTTGACTTAAGGCCAATCGCTAAAACTGAGTCGCGTCTAAAAGTTTTACAAAAGCTTATCAAAAGAAAAGACGTCACCTCGCTCATTAATGCATGTGACGCGGGGCGTGAAGGTGAGCTTATTTTTAGACTCATTGCGCAACACGCAAAAGCCTCTCAAACAGTTAAGCGCCTTTGGCTACAGTCGATGACGCCTGCGGCGATTCGTGATGGTTTTGCAAGCTTGCGTACTGATGAAGACATGCAGCCACTTGCTGATGCTGCTCGTTGCCGCTCTGAAGCTGATTGGCTTGTGGGTATTAATGGCACGCGGGCAATGACGGCATTTAATAGTAAGAGTGGCGGATTCTTTTTAACAACGGTAGGTCGCGTTCAAACGCCTACCCTATCGATTGTTGTTGAACGCGAAGAGCTCATCCGTAAATTTGTGTCGAAAGATTATTGGGAAGTAAAAGCTGAATTCATAGCTGCTGCTGGCATTTATGAAGGCCGTTGGTTTGATCCAAAATTTAAGAAGGATGTTACCGAACCAGATACTCGTGAGAATCGCCTGTGGAGCGAAGCTGCAGCACAAAGTATCGTAGCCGCATGTCGCGGCAAAAAAGCAACCGTTACTGAGGAAGCAAAGCCAGCAACTCAGCTTGCGCCACAATTATTTGACTTAACGAGCTTACAACGCGAAGCCAACGCACGCTTTGGCTTTTCCGCTAAAAATACCTTGGGTCTTGCGCAGGCTCTATATGAGCGTCACAAAGTATTGACCTATCCTCGAACAGATGCAAAAGCACTCCCCGAAGATTATTTAGATACCGTTAAGCAGACTATGGAAAATCTTGCAGAACACTCGCAAGACTATCGCTCATTTGCTAAACAAATTTTGAAGGGCGACCCTAAGGATCTGAAAGCAAAAGCGGGCTATGGTTGGATAAAACCAAACAAACGAATCTTTGATAACTCCAAGATCTCCGATCACTTTGCAATCATTCCCACATTAGAAACGCCAAAGAGCTTGAGTGAGCCAGAGGCAAAACTATACGATTTGGTAGTACGTCGCTTTTTGGCGGTGTTTTATCCTGCAGCAGAGTTCCGTGTAACTACTCGCATCACCGAGGCCTCGGGCCACCACTTCAAAACTGAAGGTCGTGTACTTGTAAACCCAGGCTGGCTAACTGTTTATGGCAAATCCAATCAAGCGGATGATGAGCTTGTGCCAGTGCAAGAAGGCGAAACCGTTCAGACAGAATCCGTTGTTGCGGTTCCTCTAAAAACTAAGCCCCCTGCACGCTACACCGAAGCAACCTTGCTATCAGCAATGGAAAGCGCGGGTAAATGGGTTGATGATGATGAAATGCGCGAAGCCATGGCAGAGAAGGGTCTTGGCACTCCTGCAACACGAGCAGCCATTATCGAAGGATTGCTCGCTGAAAAATATATAGTGCGTGAGGCACGTGAACTTATTCCCACTGCAAAAGCATTTCAGTTAATGACTTTATTGCGCGGGTTAGATGTCGAAGAATTAACACGTCCCGATTTAACCGGTAGCTGGGAAAACAAGCTCTCACTCATCGAGCAAGGCAAGATGAATCGCGACACATTTATGCAAGAGATTGCGCAAATGACTCAGCGCATTGTGAAGCGCGCTAAAGAATATGATAGCGACACCATTCCGGGTGACTACGCCACCATGACCACGCCGTGCCCACACTGCAAGGGCCCAGTAAAGGAAAACTACCGCCGCTTCGCTTGTGAAAAATGCGGATTTACGATTAGCAAAACCCCTGGTGGGCGCGCCTTTGAATACCCTGAAGTTGAAGAGTTATTGCGTGAAAAAACAATTGGGCCTTTGCAAGGATTCCGCAGCAAAATCGGTCGTCCGTTTGCAGCCATCATCAAGCTAAGTGAAATTCCTGAAGATGATGCAGACTACCCAAATGCTGGCTTCAAACTCGAGTTTGATTTTGGCAATACGCAAGATGATGAAACCGAGGCGATTGATTTCACGGGTCGGCAGGCACTTGGTGTATGTCCAAAATGTTCTGGTGCCGTATATGAAGACGGCATGCGCTACGTTTGCGAAAACAATACTGGCCCAAGCAAATCTTGTGATTTCAAAACAGGTAAGGTTGTTTTGCAACAAGAGGTGTCAAACGAGCAAATTCAGAAATTGTTGAAAGAGGGCAAAACTGACCTCCTAACCAACTTCAAATCAAACCGGACTGGGCGTGGCTTTAAAGCCTATTTAGCCCTAGGGGCTGATGGAAAAATCGGTTTTGAATTTGAGGCTAAGGCGCCTGGCGCAACTAAGGCTCCAGCTAAGAAGCGCGCTGGTGCAAGCGCTGCCACCAAGTCAGCAGCAAAGCCTAAGCGCGCAAGCAAAGCAAAATCATCCTCCAGTAGCTGAGCTGTAACCAGCTTGGCCGCTAAAGCCGACCATAATATTCCCCTTGATCCCAAGGCGGTGGCCAAGAAAATTCCTGGTCGCTGAGTCAGCGCGCCGATGATTGGGAGGCGATCGCCGGCAACACAGCGCACGCCAACAAATTCTCCGTCCTTGATGAGGCTATTCACGTCACCGTTTGGGTAGTCCACCAAACCTTTAGCCTGCTCACGATTAAAATCGTTGCTGGCTTGTCTTGGGGATAAATCATCTTCGCCCTCATCAAAGCTTGAGCCCACAATCCACCGGTAATGTCCACCTTCAAGCTGTTCTGCTGGCAGGCAATAGCCGTCCCCAGAGATGCCGACCTTAGGCAACCTCTCTATCCAAGCATCACCAGAATAAATGGAAAAAATACTCAGCTGTCCGCGCACTGGCTTTAAAGGCAAGCGTACTCCAATGCTATTGATCAAGGGCTTGCTGTCGATTGCCGCGGCGATAACTACTTTCTTGGCAGTAACAAGCAGTTGATCTTGGGCATCCAATAAATGCCAAATACCATCGTGCTCCTCAAGCCTTGCAACTTGTGTATTCCAAAGACACGTCAGGCGCTCATGCTCTTGTAGCAATTGCTTACTTGCTTCTAATAAATTCAGGCATGCGCCCCGAGAAATCCACACACCACTTTGTTTAATGCCACAAATTTTTTCCGCCTCGTTCACATCCAGCGGGATTGCAATATCTTCTTTTAAATCGAGCGCCTGTAAATGCGCAGAAACTTCTGCCCGATTAAATTCTCTGTCTTTTTTGGTTGGCTGGAAAATGCCATGCGCCCGCCAAACCCTGCCCCATCTGGCCTCTGCCAATAAAAATGCCAGGCGAGTTAAGCGCAATAAACGTGGCGAGCCTTTTCCAATGTGCGGATGAGCAATAGCATATGCATGGCTTGAACAAGCGCTAGCAGGAGAGTTTGCTGCATCAATAATGCAGACATCTTTATCGCGTTCGAGCAACTCATTGGCAATGGTTGCGCCGCAAATGCCTGCCCCAATCACCACGATGTCATGGTGTTGGGGTTTGGTCATTAATTAAATCTAAATGTAATGTTAAGTATTGCTGCTTGCTTTACAGATTACGCATTTAAGCGTTGCTCGATCTTGGCGCGAGTCTCTTTCAACTCTTTAGGCAAACGCTCGCCAAGGTGTTCGAACAATTCCGTATGAAGCTTTAACTCATTTTTCCAGTCATCAACAGCAACATGGATGGCTTTAGCAAACTTCTCGGCAGAATAATCGAGGCCACCCCAATGCATATCGGTGTGCTCTGGGCAAATACCAAATGGAGTTTCTTTGCCGCTCGCCTTGCCTTCGGCACGATCCAAAATCCATGAGAGAACACGCATATTTTCGCCAAAGCCTGGCCAAACAAACTTACCATTCTCATCTTTGCGGAACCAGTTCACACAATAGATTTTTGGCAACACGGCGCCTTCTGCTTGAAGCTTCTTGCCAATATTGAGCCAATGCTGGAAGTAGTCGCTCATGTTGTAACCAGCAAATGCAATCATTGCGAATGGGTCGCGGCGAACCACACCAATCTGTCCGGTGATGGCGGCAGTAGTTTCAGAGCCCAAAGTAGCAGCCATGTAAACGCCTTCTACCCAGTCACGCGCCTCGCTGACCAAAGGAACAGTGTTTGAGCGGCGACCGCCAAACAAGAATGCATCAATTGGTACACCTTCTGGATCATCCCACTTTGGATCTACTGCAGGGTTGTTTGTTGCAGCCACAGTGAAACGTGAATTTGGATGGGCAGCCTTACGACCTGCAGCGCCGTCTGCTGGAGTCCAGTCTTTGCCTTGCCAGTCGATCAAGTGTGCTGGCGGGGTTTCAGTCAAACCTTCCCACCAAACATCACCGTCATCAGTTAGGCCAACGTTTGTAAAAATCACATCTTGATTTAATGAATCAATACAGTTTTGGTTGGTTTGACGATTTGTGCCTGGAGCAACGCCGAAGTAACCAGACTCTGGGTTGATCGCGAACAAACGGGTCTTGCCGGTAACAGAATCTTTGCGCGGCTTAATCCAAGCAATATCATCGCCAATGGTGGTTACTTTCCAGCCATCAAATCCTTTTGGTGGAATCATCATGGAGAAATTGGTTTTTCCACATGCAGATGGGAACGCTGCGGCGATATGGTATTTCTTGCCTTCGGGCGATGTCACACCAAGAATCAACATGTGCTCTGCTAGCCAACCTTGATCGCGGCCCATATTGGATGCAATGCGCAAGGCAAAACATTTTTTACCGAGTAATGCATTGCCGCCGTAGCCAGAACCAAAGGACCAAATTTCACGGGTCTCTGGGTAGTGAACAATATATTTGGTTTTATTGTTTGGCCATGCAACATCTTTTTCACCGGCGGCCAATGGCTTGCCAACAGTGTGGATACAGGGAACAAATTCACCATCCGCACCAAGCTGATCAATAACTGCTTTACCCATGCGGGTCATTAAGCGCATGTTGATAGCAACATAAGGACTGTCTGACAATTCAACGCCAATATGTGCAATTGGCGAACCAATTGGACCCATTGAGAAAGGGACAACGTACATTGTTCTGCCCCGCATGCAACCATCAAACAAAGGGTTTAGGGTTGCACGCATTTCGCTTGGCTCTACCCAGTTGTTGGTTGGACCAGCATCTTCTTTTTTTGCAGAACAAATAAAAGTACGATCTTCAACACGAGCCACGTCTTCTGGATCAGAGAGGGCTAAAAATGAATTTTTGCGTTTTGCGGGATTGAGGCGCTTGAAAACTCCTGCGCTCACCAAGAGCTCACACAATTCGTCGTATTCGGCTTGGGAGCCATCACACCAGCGAATAGCATCTGGTTTTGTAAGGGCGGCCACTTCGGCAACCCACTCAATCAAACGCTTGTTTTTTACGTAGGCAGGCGCATTCACATTGATCTGGCTGCTGGTAGTTGAAGTCATATGTTTCCCTATGAAAATTGAATTTTTTAATCCGTTGATTTTAACATTTTGGACATATTTGCCGTGTTTACCCAAAAGGGGGCATTTGCTTAGTTTGGGGTTTTACTTACCAATGCAGAATTGGCTAAAAATCTTCCCCAAAAGATCATCTGGAAGCAACTTTCCAGTAATCTGCCCTAGGTAATTTTGGGCCAAAAAGAGCTCTTCTGCGAACAATTCAAGAGAATTGTTGCCATTAGCTGCGAATTGTTCTGATCTTGCAATATGCTCGCTGGCGCGCTCCAAACAGTCCAAATGGCGTCTTCGTGCCACAATCGCGCCTTCTTGGGGCCCATTCCAGCCTACCGTTTCCAAGATTTTCTGTTTCAGGGCATCGACTCCTTGGCCAGTTTTAGCAGAAATAAGCAGGCAACCCATTTTGATCTGGCTAGGCTCTTTATCCAATAAATCAGCCTTATTTACCAATTCCAAAACAGGGCACTTTGGGGGTAAGGCCTCCAAAATTTGCGCCCTTAGATCGTCTGACTCTTTTTCTGCGTTTGGGGCGGTCAAAAAAATGACTAGGTCTGCCAAACGTATTGCCTCCCAAGTGCGCTCTATTCCTTTTGCCTCAACCTCATCCGAAGTTTGCCTAAGTCCAGCGGTATCGATGATGTGCATTGGAACGCCATCGATCTGAATGCTTTCCTTCACTCGATCACGTGTAGTGCCGGCAATCGGAGTAACAATAGCAACCTCTTCCCCAGCCAACCTGTTAAGTAAAGAACTTTTACCAACGTTGGGCGCCCCAGCCAAAACCAGTTGTATGCCATCGCGCAATATTTTTCCTTGCTTTGCGCCATCGCGCAAAGTCTGCAGCTTTGTTTTTACCGCAGCAAGTCTTTCGCGAGCCTGTGCATTTTCTAAAAACTCAATTTCTTCTTCTGGAAAATCTAAAGTCGATTCCACCAATATTCTGAGCTGGGTGATTTCTTCAACCAGGTCGTTAATATCATCCGAAAACGCGCCCTGCAAAGACCTTGCAGCCCCACGAACAGCCGCCTCGCTTTGTGCATCAATTAAATCCGCAATGGCTTCTGCCTGAGCCAAATCAACTTTATTGTTGAGAAAGGCGCGCAAAGTGAACTCTCCGGGCTCGGCAATTTCGAGGCCATCCTCCTTGCCTAGCTCAAGACAGCGTCTCATGACTAACTCAAGTAGTTGAGGTCCGCCATGGCATTGCAACTCCAAAACATCTTCGCCAGTAAAGGAGGCGGGCGCAACAAAATAAATTGCCACCAATTGATCTATAAGTTGTCCATTGGCATTAAGCAAACTCCGCAAGGTAGCTTGCCGAGGTATGAGGTCTCTTTGAAAAAGGGCCTTGATGATCGGTTTTAAATTTTGTCCGCTGATGCGAACAACACCAACCCCGGCCTTACCTGGGGCAGTGGCTACAGCAATGATGGGCAACTTACGAGTCATCATTGCTATCTGTTTTCTATTAAATCTTTATGCCAACAATATTATTTAGCGGTCTTCTTGCCAAACATTTTGTTGATCTGCCACTGTTGTGCAATTGACAACAAGTTATTTACAACCCAGTACAAGACTAATCCAGCAGGGAAGAAGAAGAACATGATCGAAAATACAATCGGCATGTACATCATGACTTTTGCCTGAATTGGATCTGGAGGCGTTGGGTTAAGTTTGGTTTGTGCAAACATCGACACAGCCATGATCACCGGCAAGATGTAAAAAGGGTCTGGCACTGATAAGTCATGAATCCACAGGATCCAAGGTGCGCCACGCATTTCTACGGAGGACAAAAGCACCCAGTACAGCGAAATGAACACTGGGATCTGAATTACTACTGGCAAACATCCGCCCAATGGATTGATCTTTTCCTTGCGGTACATCTCCATCATGGCTTGATTGAGTTTTTGTGGCTCGCCCTTGTATTGCTCTTTCATGGCCATCAAACGTGGTTGCACCTCTTTCATGCGCGCCATTGATTTGTAGCTGGCCGCAGATAAAGGGAAGAACACCAGCTTAATCAAAATTGTCAGCAAGATGATTGACCAACCCCAATTGCCAACGTAACCGTGAATTTTTTCTAGCAGCCAAAAAATAGGTTTAGCAAGAATTGTTAAATAGCCATAGTCCTTTAATAATTCGAAGCCTGGAGCAATCGTTTCTAAAACTTTTTCTTCTTGTGGCCCAACGAAGAGTTGCGCTTTTTCTACAACCACAGATCCAGGGACCACAACCCCTAGCGGGGTTTGCATGCCAATTCGATATAAGCCGTTATCAATTCTTCCGGCATAAATATCACGAGCAGCCTTATCTCCCGGAATCCAAGCGCTAGCGAAATAATGTTGAACCATTGCGATCCAAGCCGGGTCTCCGGCCGGCACTTGGGTTGGGATGGTAATTTTATTTTTATCTATTGCCGTGAACTCAAGCTTATTAAACTTTTCTTTGTCGGTATACGCCGCAGGACCAGTAAAAGTGCTGGCAGAGAAAGCGCCCCCAAAAGGTCCAATTTTTTGTTCTTGCATACCATCGCGCACAATTTCTGTATACAAAACCAAGGGGTTTGTATTAGCAAATGCTTGAGAAACGCGATGGCCAACCTCAACCACATAGCTACCTGGATTGAGAATAAAAGTTTTTTCTAGTTTTACACCGCTGCGTTCGCTTGCTAGCACTAGGTATGGTCTGCCCGAGCCATCCTTACCAGACTGCACTAATTTGAAGACGCTTGTATGGTTTGGTAAATCACTATTGTTCAGAGTAATTAAACCGGACCTTGCAAAATACTTATGTGTTGGGGTGTATTGAAAAAGCTCAACCGGCTTTTGTTCTGCAGTTAAGGCTTTAAGTAGTTTTGCATCGACGATGTTGGCGCCACTTGCACTAACTTCTAAAACGAGTACGTCGTTTTGCAATACAAACTTTTCTGCGCCCTCAATAGAGCCTACGTTTGTAGTTGGTGTTGCAGTAGTGGCAGTTGAGCCAGCAATTTGCGATGGCACATCTACTTTGTTTCCCGCAATCGCCTTGTCATTAGCGGCTGGTGCTGCTACTGGTGCACCACCAAACATCGATGGCTTGCCCTCATGGACTTGCCAGTTGTTGTAAAGCATGAGACCTGATAGTGAAAACACAGCCCAAAGAATCGTTTTTTTAAAGTCCATTTGTATTCACTTAAATTAATGAGATGTTTGTTTTACCGCAGGATCATAACCGCCATGTGACCAAGGGTTGCAACGCAAGATGCGCCACACCATTAAGCCCAGGCTTTTGAAAAACCCATAATGATTAAAGCAATCGCACGCATATTGCGAACAACTAGGCACAAACTTGCAGTGCATTCCAAAATAGGGGCTCAACAACATCTGATAAAGCTTTACCAGCTTTAAAGCTGCTTTATTTGAGGCCCGCACCTTAAATCAGCTCCGCCACTTGAGATCGCAAGAGATCTTTCTCTTTTTTTCTGAGCCTACCGTGGGTGTTGCGACCAATTGGCTTTTTGAGTTTGACTACAACATCATTATTTAATGTTGTTGTTTGTGCAGTCCAAACCAATTCGCGAATCATTCGCTTGAGGCGATTTCGATCTACGGCGCGCTTTACCAACTTTTTGGCAACTGCAATTCCTAGATCGGGTTTTGCGCCGCTTGGAGCGCCCACAGAATAAATACTCCAAGACAGATTTGTTTTAGGGCGCGTCTTGAGTAACTCAGAAATCCTTGCGCTGTTCAATGGCTAGATTACACGGCCAAACGTTTACGGCCCTTAGCGCGACGGGCGTTCAGTACTGCACGTCCGCTTTTGGTTTTCATGCGAATGCGGAAACCGTGCGTACGCTTACGGCGTGTTACTGATGGTTGATATGTTCTTTTCATGATAGATCCCTGCAAAACCAAGTATTTTCCTTGTTGCGGAGCAAAAGGTCAATCCATCTCATTAAATATGTAGGTGTTTTTCTCTATTTTTCAGCCTGTTTTGTGTAAAACCATAATTTATATAGATTTTTTTTAATTATTCACAAGTTATCCACAGCTTTTCCACGATTTTTTACCTTGTGGATAACTT